>AP027062.1:0-15000 GCA_030295365.1 Candidatus Rickettsia kotlanii | reverse complement strand
TAAAGGACATATCGCAAATTGAGATTTCTGAGAGGTTATATATTGAAAATGAGGCGTTATATCTAACTATTACGGAACTCGTTAATAAAGAGCAAGAATTTTTTCCTGAAACACATTCTATAGTATTTATTTTGTATAAATGTTGTCTTATAACAATTCGTTACATAGAATTAATACCCTTTAATGACTGTATAAATAAATTTGCTAAGCAGCTTAATAACAAACATAATGCAGAAAATATTTTATTTATGTTACTTCGTAATATGGTAACAAGATTATCGAATATTGTACAGTCGATTAGTATAGATATTGATGATTATGGACGTTTAATACTTGATAATAATATTAATGGTCTGCGTATAGATCATACCAATGTATTAAAGAAAATAGGTCGAAAAGGTGATTTACTTTCTAAAAGCCGTGAGTGTTTATTTTAACTATGGTTATTCAATATATTTTAAAATCAATAACTCACAATAAAGCATCTAAGGATCTATTAGATACATTACTTCGAGACATAGACTCAGTAATTAATTTTTCACAATTTATATCTAGCGAGATTGCAAGAACCCTAGACGCAGCACTCGGTATGATTGCAATTAAACAAAATAATATTATTAAAATTTTCTCGTTGGTTACTCTCCAACCCACTTTAATAGCTAGTATTTACGGCATGAATTTTATCGTAATGCCTGAGCTTAAATCACCGTATGGTTATCCTATAGCCTTATTCTTAATGCTATTATCTACAATTATTACCTATAAATATTTTAAGAAATGGAAGTGGTTATAAGTTTTTATTGAGAATAGTTCGATAGAATTTTGCATAAAAATCAATGACCGTATTTTATAGTCAATTGATTTGGACTCACCTACATCATTACTAGTCACTTTCCTATTAGTTATAAGCTTCGTGCCTTGCTCCTTTTATGCAAATCTCATTGAATTATTATGAAGATGATAAGCACAAAAGCATAAATGAACTTGGAGTAATAAACGATACAAAAATAACTTATCTTCTTAATAAAAATTTTTAAAAATTACTTAAACTATTAATAAAATACCAACTCTATCTTGACTTTTATAAAAAAATTGCTCTAATGGATCAGAGTTTTTCTATAAACCTACTAATTTAGGTTTATGGGGAAAAATTGAATCGTATTTTATGCCTGAGCCTGCTTACTTATCAATGAGTATATTTTCTGATGAAAGTACAATCCCTGTGTTAGATATTACACTGCTTAATAAAATATACCACTGCAAATCAATGTAATATTGTTCATATACTTTCTGTCATTTAGGAGCCGCTCAACATCATTTAGATTGGATACAGGGCAATATGGTGTTATGCACTTAATAATAAGGTCAGTGATGCAAATATTATACGATTAGCTCAAAATAATTATGATGCTAGGATAAAAAATGACTCTTTATTGATTGAATATGTAAGAAATCATTTTCATTTATTAGTAGCATCAGCTTTTAGTATAAACTATAAATTAGACGATCAAATTTATAGTTTTTCTTTAAGTGCTAATAAAATTAAAAAGATGGAAAGCATAGCGGAGTTGTCGGCTTTGCTACATAAAGAATATAAAGCTTTTGTAAAATTTTATAAAAATATTCATTTGGAATATCATGAATCATATTCTGAAATATTTAACTTAAATATAAAAACAAAGCTGAAAGTATTAACATACGATGACTTAATCAGGGTATTTAGTAGAGCTTTCACTTTAGAAACGTATTATTTTAATAAATTTTCTCTAAGCAAGATAGAGACTATGTTAAATCAGAATGATACTAGTATAGGGGAACGCTATAGAGCAAAGGAATTTTGAACTATTAATTTGTTTACTTAATTATGGTACTACAAAATCTTAATCAAGCTATAGAGAAAGGCAATCTAGACATTCTAGATATTGTACTTAAGCATCCTACTATAGAAGAGGTAGGTGGCTCTAATATTTATACGGCAGAAGAGACGCATAATTTAGACGTTATCAAATTAGTAAAAAAATATTATAATTCTACTATAAATACTATTACGTCTAAAGAAAATACTATAGATACAACACCTACTGTAGTAGAAGTACCGGTATTAGGAGAGGGGCCAGAGGGAGTATAAGTAATAAAATTCAATATTATTCCCGTGGAAGGCTTGCTTGCATGAATATCCAAGTCGTCATTGCAAGCGACTAAAGGCTTTGTTGCATGGCTTGAAAAATACATTCCTGCGGAAGCGGGAATGACATAAAACGAGCCATGCAACAACGCAGCGACTGCAAGGAGCATGGCAATCTATAAAAAATATATAAATCAGAATTTTTTACTGGATTGCTTTGTCAAAATTTTCAATTTTTTCTTGCAATGACGGTAGAACCAAGCCACGCGAGTAATGCCAAGTTATTCAATAGACCTATCCGGAAACTCTACTTCTAGAGGTAATTTGTACATCGGTCGATCCGGTACTTGAGTCCTCACGTGCTCTTTTGTATGCTGTGGTTCTGCGTTCCGTGTCTCCTTCAAATTCCTATCTATAAGCGAGTTTCCGAATAGGTCTAAAAAAATCTAAATATTTCTTAGAATTACTTTACTTAATTCATAATTCAAGTGTGAGAAGTTTATCTTTTCAAATCCTTTTCTCGGAATAATAATCATTGCAAATTTTATAGCCTTAAAGCTAGAATCACTAACAATAATTCTAATTAGATGTCGTATACGCCTTTTAATTTTGTTGCGAACTACAGCTTTTTTATTTAACTTTCTGCTCACTTTAATTCCTAAAAAGGTGTTATATTTTGATTCAAGGAAGATTTCTGGAAGTTTTGTGGCGATTACCAAAATAAAATATCTCTCATGGAACTTCTTTCCAAGCTTATTTATGAGCTCAAATTCTTTTTGATTTTTTAAAGAGGTAATAGACAATTTGATAAATCAGATTATTTTAAGCAGATAATTTATGTTTACCTTTAGCACGACGTTTTCTTAAGATTGCTCTTCCGGTTGGAGTAGCCATTCTAGATCTAAAACCATGTCTTCTTTTTCTAACTAAATTGCTAGGTTGAAATGTACGTTTCATAATATTTATACCGAACGAAAATGAAATTAAATACTTAAATATGTGCTTTTGCTTTTTCTACGATACTTACAAATCCGTCACTGTTATTGACGGCAAGTTCTGCAAGTACTTTACGATCTATATCGATTTCTGCTTTTTTAAGAGCTCCCATAAACTGAGAATAAATAAGCCCATGTTCTCTTACTGCTGCATTTATTCTTTGAATCCATAAGCCTCTAAAATCACGTTTACGGTTTCTACGGTCTCTATAAGCATATTGGAGGGCTTTTTCTACTTTTTCAATAGCTACTCTAAAACAACTATTTGCTCTACCTCTATAGCCTTTGGCTAATTTAAGGATTTTTTTATGTCGATTTTTGGAAATTTTTCCTGATTTTGCACGTGTCATTGCTTTAGCTCCTAGTTAATTAATTTATACCGTACGGTAAAAAATATTTTTTAATATTATATCCGTCTTGAGGACAAAGTATTGTAGTTCCTCTAAGGTTACGAATTTGAGCTTTAGTACGACGACGCATGAAATGTTTTTTACCTGCTTGAGATGCAATAACCTTGCCGCTAGCAGTAAGTTTAAAACGTTTTTTTACGGCAGATTTTGTTTTTAATTTAGGCATATTGTTCCTTATAATTGGTATTTCTAGGTGTAAATGGTAAAACATTAGGCATACCAAAGCCACATTACCGATGAAACCCGGATAATAGTGTTTTTTATTAGTTATTGCAAGATTTTTTTATAAAAATGTACTATAATGTTTTTAATCAATCGATAATAATTTAAAAATGTTTGGACAAAATCCTAAAAGAAGCATATTAAACGGTAACGGTACTCAGTTAGAGGTACAGTCTATTTTTAAGACTATACAAGGGGAAGGCATTTTTGTAGGTTATCCTGCGATCTTTATTAGGCTTGGAGGATGTAATCTTGCTTGTAATTTTTGTGATACGGAGTTTGAAGATTTTGATTTAGTAGATATAGATAAAATTTTGAATAAAGTAGAAAGCCTAGCATTAAATTCTAAAAATGAAAAATCGATTGATTTAGTAGTAATAACTGGCGGTGAGCCGATGCGTCAACCTATAGAGTTATTATGTCAGCAGTTATTAGACCGAGGTGTTAAAGTTCAAATAGAGACTAACGGTACGTTATATCGTTCTTTGCCGAAAGAAGTGTCTATAATTTGTTCGCCGAAGGTCGGTAAAACCGGTTATAGTAAAATAAGAGAAGATTTATTGCCTAGAATTAGTGCGGTGAAGTTTATCGTTGCTAAAAATATTTTAGAATATAGCCTCATACCGGAAGTAGGGCAAACCTCTTATAATATACCGGTTTTTATTCAACCTATGGATCAAAACAACCAAAGACTTAATGGCGAAAATAATGAGTTAGCAATAAAATTAGCATTAGAAAGCGGTGCTAGATTATCTCTGCAAACTCA
This sequence comes from Candidatus Rickettsia kotlanii, assembly GCA_030295365.1. Lineage (GTDB taxonomy): Bacteria > Pseudomonadota > Alphaproteobacteria > Rickettsiales > Rickettsiaceae > Rickettsia > Rickettsia kotlanii. The sequence goes on along the minus strand of AP027062.1, from coordinate 10,482 downwards.
TAAATTTTTAAATATCCCATAGATTTAGGTCGCCGTATGACCCCTTTTCATCATCTAATAATATTACTATTCTAACGTTACCATTGTCAGAATTAAAAGGGTAAAGCTCTTTAAAAATTTTAATTATATTTTCACCGGCTCCATCACTTTCAGAACGATATAATTTCCCTAATTATCTTTGTTGTTCTACAGAAGGGACAGGTAAGATAATTTTGTCAATATCTATGTTGTTTTTTGATGTTGATGTTATCATAGATTCAATTGAACTTTCGGTACAGAATTATTGAAGTTGTACTACATGTAATTACCTGCTTGTCATTGTCTAAATTAGAAACCTCCGCATTTTCTGCTTAATATATTAACTAAATCTAAGTGAATTTTGCATTCCGGTTCTTTAATTTTTAACAAGAGTATTGATGCATAAGAATCGTCATCTTCACTATCTTCACTCTCGCTGTCACTCCCAATATAGTCAGCGTCAGAAGAGTACATAATAGATTCAAGGAGAAAATCCTTATTATATCTATCCTTGGCAGCAATTTCTTCTCCACAGTTTGAGGGATTTGCAATACGCTTAGGTTGTATCTGTTTCATAATTTCCTTACAAAATAATTTCGGTTAGAACTAAATTTTTTTATCCAATAAATTAAAGAATTTTAGCTAAGGAATATATTACGCCTATATTCTAGTCAAAAATTAATTTACTTGAATTTTTAATTGTACTTAAGTATGATAATGAAGATTTATTATAAGTTAATATGGAGTAATAATGAGTGAAATATTAGAACTTGAAGCGGAGCCCCGTACGGAATTCGGTACGGGAGCAGCGAGAGCATTAAGAAGAGCAGGGCGTGTTCCGGCTATTATTTATGGAGCAGGTAAAACACCTGTTAGTATTTCTTTGGAAGAAAAGGAAATGACTAAATATTATAGAAAGCCGGCTTTTATCTCGCAGTTAATTAATTTAACAATTGATAAGAAAAAATATAAAGTATTACCGAAGGCTGTAGAATTACATCCTGTTACGGATATAGTACGCCATGTTGATTTTGTCTTTTTAGAAGAGAAAACCCAAAAAATGGAAGTACCTGTAGTATATGAAGGGAAAGAAAGAGCTTTAGGCGTTAAAAGAGGTGGATACTTTAATATAGTAAAAAGAAGAGTTACTTTATTATGTGATGTTAATAATATCCCAAGAAACGTAACTATAGATGTTACTAATATGCCTATGGCTACTTCGCTAAAGTCGTCAAAAATAGAATTACCGAAAGGATGTAGTTTTGTTACAAAAAAAGAATTTGTCCTTGCAACTATTATAGGACGTAGAGGAGCAAAAACTGAAGCTGAAGGGGAACAACAAGCTGTTGAAGCAGGGAAGTAAGATCATTTTCACGATAAGATACTTAAATCCTTATTGTGAAGATTCGTAGGCGTTGTTGTTTGGTTCGTTTTATGCCATTCCTAGCTAGAAGCGGGAATCTGGTAATCTTTAATTGTTATACTGCGAGCTTGTAGCGGTATCCAGTCTTTGTTAATTTTTTTTCTGGATCCCATGTCAAACTACGGTATGACATTGAGTAGGTTTGTCAAGCCACGTAATAATGCTGAGCTAAGAATGACATTATTCTGTACTTCTTGCAAATCAATATTCCTTCAAAAATTTTCTATTACTATTTTATTAGGTAAATTATTATGATTCTTGTTATTGGTCTTGGTAATCCAGGACAAGAGTATCAATATACGAGGCATAATATCGGCTTTGTTGCTATAGAGAAAATAGTAAACCAATATAATTCATCATTTAATACAAAGAAAAAATTCAATTGTGAAATTGCTGAAACTATTAGTGATAGACAAAAGATTATTTTTATAAAGCCCACCACCTATATGAACTTGTCCGGTAAGTCAGTGATATCGGTGAAAACATATTATAATATCCACCCCGCAAAAATCTTTGTTATTCATGATGATATTGATTTAGAAACAGGTAGAATAAAATTTAAAACCGATGGCGGTAATGGCGGGCATAATGGTTTAAAGTCGATTGATTGGGTTATAGGTAATAATTATAACCGGATTAGGATTGGAGTCGGTAGACCACAAAATAATCAGGATGTAGCAAATTACGTACTTAATAATTTCTCTAAACCGGAGTATGAAAGAGTAATGCAAGCTATAGATAGCATCACTAGTAACTTTGGTTTAATATTAGAGAATAAGTTAGAAGAATTTAAGAATAAGATAGCTTGATATATTTAATGTTATCCCTACGATTTGATTGGTGTTGCTGTGTGGATACCAACTCGTCATTGCGAGGAAAAACTATAAGTTTTGACGCAGCAATCTCAGGAATTCTATACTACTTCATGAGATTGTCACGTCGATGCTACGCATCTCCTCGCAATGATGGGAAAACGATATTAAAACTAAACAGCAAAGATTTATAGCACAAAATTTTGGAATTGTTTATGCTGATGAAATGGATAGAACTCATAGAACTATAATAATTGAGGCTTTGAACAAAGATGCTAGAGAACAAAAGGGGGGAGTAGGAGATATTGAATCTTTTTCATTTTCCTGTTTAGATCAGGATAAAAATTTTGTTGTAGGAATTAGCGGCATGAGTTCTTGGGGGGGGGACATTGATTTACTCTTTGTTAATGAAAATATAAGAAACTAAAATTATGGTACTGTAGTACTGTACTAATGCAAAAGGCTGAGGATTTAGCATGTGAACAAGGCTGTAATTTTATTCATTTTGTTACTATAGACTTCCAAGCAAAATCGTTTTATGAGAAACTGGGGTATAAAATTGAATTTGCTATGCACGGTTACGAAAAAGATTCAATAATGTATTATTTATGGAAAAACTTTATGACACTAAAACTCGGAATTGTTGGGTTGCCGAATGTCGGTAAGTCGACGTTATTTAATGCCTTAACGGCAAGTCAGGCTGCAGATGTCGCTAATTATCCGTTTTGTACTATTGAGCCTAATAGCAGTAAAGTTTTAGTGCCTGATGCGCGTTTGCATAAACTAGCAAGTTTAGCCGGAAGCGGTAAAATTATTCCGTCTTATATTGAGTTTGTCGATATTGCAGGGCTTGTTAAAGGAGCAAGCAAAGGGGGGGGGCTAGGTAATAAGTTCTTATCTCATATCAGGGAAGTCGATGCAATACTGCACGTACTACGTTGTTTTGAAGATGATGATATAACGCACGTACATAACAAAGTTGATCCGCTGCATGACCTCGAGATTATTGAAACGGAATTAATACTTGCCGATATAGAATTGGTTGGAAAGCGTTTAGCTACAAGTGAAAAACGCTTGAAGTCAGGCGATAAAGCAATGGCAGAGCAGATAGAGCTGTTAAAAGAGGTTTATAAGGTATTAGGTGAGGATAAACCTGCAAGAGTGCTAAATGAAGCTTTAGGAGTTGATAATTTAAAACAATTGCAGTTAATTACCTCTAAGCCCATTTTATATATATGTAACGTACTTGAAAAAGATGCAGCTATAGGTAATGAATTTACAAAATTAGTAGTGGAAAGAGCAAAGAAAGAAAATGTTAAAAGTGTTGTAATTTCTTCAAAAATAGAAGCTGAAATTGCTTTACTTGAAAGCATGGAAGAAAAGGAAGAGTTTTTAAAATTTATAGGTTTAGACGAAACAGGGCTTAGTAAAGTCATTAAAGAGGGGTATAATCTTTTAAACCTTAAAAGCTTTTTTACTATAGGACCAAAGGAAGCCCATAGCTGGACTTTTAAAGACGGCACACTTGCACCGGCTGCTGCCGGTATTATCCATACTGATTTTGAAAAAGGTTTTATCAGAGTGGAAGTTATCGGCTATAAAGATTACATAAATCTCGGTAGTGAAGCAAAAGCCAAGGAAGTAGGTAAAATGCGTTTAGAGGGTAAAGAATATAAAATGCAGGATGGGGATATAGTACGTTTTAGATTTAACGTTTAAATAATGATCAGCTATGAAAACAATTTGACCAAAACGGTCTTTTGAAGATAGGCTTGATTATATAGTGCAGCAAATTTTGGCTGTTGCCAAGGATAAAATTGCCCTGATTATCTTGTATGGCTCGTATGCTAGAGATGAGTGGGTTAAAGATATGTATATAGAAGATCATATTACTTATAATTATATAAGTGATTTTGACTTTTTAGTAGAAAAAAAGGTGAATTTAGGGAGTATGCTACTTTAAGGGTAGAATCTAAGATAGAAAAAAGGTCAGAACAAACAGGATTAAGAAAAGCCGAAGTTTTTTCGCTAGAACCTTGGATATCTATAAATATGCGAATCTATAAGTGAGGTAAATGACAAGCTTGAAAAAGGGCGTTATTTTTATACCGACATTAAGAATGAAGGTATTCTTTTTATGATAGTGGTGAGCAGTTTTCTCGAGCTAAAAATTTGCTTTGGAGTGAAGTAAAAGAAATGGCTAAAGAAGATTATGAATACTGGTTTTGGTAGAGGCAAGAGTTTTTTTATTGATTGTAAATACCCATTAGAAAGAGGTGATTTTAGTGAAAGTGCTTTTGAGCTGCATCAAGCCACTGAAAGTGTTTACAGTAACATTTTATTAGTTTTTGTCTGTTACAAACCAAAGTTACACAATATAAGAAAGCTAGGTGGATATTGCGCAAATTATAATGTTGAACTACTTAAAGTATTTCTGCACTCGTCTCCTGAACAAAAAGAGTGTTTTGAATTACTAGAAAAAGCTTATGTTGATGCAAGATATGATAAAAATTATAGAATTAGCAGAGGGCAGTTACTTTACTTGATTGAGAGAGTAGAAAGATTAAAAATGATAACGGAAAAATTTTGTTTGGAGCGGATTAATCGATAAAACTCGATAAATCAAAATAAAAAATCATTTATGAAAATTATTGCGAAGATTCCGGCATGGATGCTTCTATGCTTCTTTATTTTATCACCGACTACGGAAACAATTTATACTTCAGGATTACCAAGTTTAACCAAATATTTCGGTATTGACAGCGGTCTCACTCAAATTACATCTACATTATATTTTCTAGGGTTTGCTCTTGGTATATTATCATTCGGCAGGTTATCGGATATTTACGGCAGGAGACCTATAGCTTTATTAGGGCTTTTTATTTATGTTGTATCTTCAATTGTTAGCATTTTTGCAGTTAATATAGAAATGCTGATGATAGCTCGTTTTGTGCAAGCTTTCGGTGTAAGTGTAGGTTCTGTTATTGGGCAGGCTATGGCTAGAGACTCCTATCAAGGTTCAGAGTTATCATATGTTTATGCTAACTTATCTCCGTGGCTATTATTGATTCCTTCTCTAGGTTCATCTATAGGGGGCTATATTATAGAATATTCAAGCTGGCATTATGCCTTTGTATTTTTTAGCCTTACCGGCACTATATTATTAGCTTTATATTATAAAGTTTTACCTGAAACAAATTCTTATATAGATTTTTCCCAAAGCAGTAAATATTTTGAGGTTTTGCAGGTAATTATTAAAGATAAAATTCTTTGGTTATATGCTTTTATCATCGGTGCATTTAACGGCATATATTACAGTTTTTTCATAGAAGCTCCTTTTATTTTTATTGATAAAATGAAAGTTTTGCCATCTTTTTACGGTAAATTAGTGTTTTTGTTATCTTTTGCCGCTATCTTTGGAGGCTTTTTAATAAAAAAACGCCATGTACACGATAAAAAAGTTATGGGTTTAGGATTTATTGTTAGTTTGTGTGGTTGTATATTATTTGCGGTAAATACTTTTATATTAGAAGTTATTTCAATGAGTCATAATCTTGCAATCGCTATGATATTTGCACCGATGATGATTCATATGGTTGGGCATAATCTACTTATCCCTATGACGCTTCGTTATGCACTGAAGGATTATGCTCAAGTAACAGGTACAGCAGGATCTATATTTGGTGCAATATACTACGTAGTTATCGCTGCTGTAACTTATTTGGTTTCTAAAATACACAGCGCAACGATAAGCAATTTTGCTTTATTATGCTTCGTTTTAAGTATTAGCTCTGCTATTTCGTTTTACTGTATTTGGATTTTATATAAGAAAAAGTCAAGTATTCCTAACTAAAAATAGGTACCGTCATTGTAAGCAGCTGCGGGTGTTGTTGTATGGCTTCGAAGAAAGTGTTCGATGTCATTCCTGCAAAAGCAGGAACTCAGGGTAAAGAGAGATAAATCGAGCATTTAGTTTTAAAAGTCTAGCAATTTATACTTTTTTGACTGGATTCTGACCTACACGGGAATGACATTAAGAAAGTTAGAGATAACCTGGTATATCTGTATGCTCTTCACCCTCAAGAGTCATATCCTCTTTTAAGGCTTCCATACTACAGCTACTAAATACATCAAGGTTATTCTGCTCGGCTTGCCATTTTAAGCTAGCTTCTTTAAAACTAACAATGCCGTCTTCAATTTCTGCTAACGTCAAATTTTTTATTTCGTGTAAAAAATTCTCTATATCTGCTTTTGCTTCTGGATTTTTTTCGATGAATGGATTAAAAAACTCCTTGATACCTGCTAATAATTCTTCTTTTCCAGGTTCTATATCTTTAGAATCTAGAGCTTGAGCTATCGGTGTATTAACTGCATCCTCGTTGTTTGTTATATCCTGGCCCTTTTCAAAACTTTTATCAAGTGCGTTATTAGAAGTATTAATATGGAATAACTCTTTATAAAAATCATTCATAACAATTTTGTCGTTAGGGTTATTTGCATTATAGTTATTTATTATTTTATCAATAGCTTCTTTAAACTTTTCATTATAAGGTGTCTTTCTAAAAGTAGAGCTTTCATATATAGATTTTTTAGCAAATTCTTTTAGTGCTTGCAGATTTTCAGTACTAGAATCACTCATCTCAGCATGTTTTATCGGGATATAAGTAGCTATTTCTATTAATTTACTACCAAAAATGCTTTGAGCGGTTATTTCATCAGCTTGTTGTGTTGCTGCTAATATTTTACTAGGCATATTATTTTTTAATAGTTCTATTATGCCTCCGCCGCAACAAATAGTTTGGTAATCATCATTATTTTCTTCTTTTAATGACAAATACACAGCGTTGTCTATGTGATAGTTATTGTCCTTTAATAATTGCCATGTTTGTAAGGTTGGATCATTAGCATATACTCCACCATCAATAATTTTATGTAATTTAGTATTGGTTATATTACGGAAATTGTGGCTAGGGAAGTATCCAGGTGCTGCAGTGATGCCTTGTACTATATCTGAAAGGTAATAATTATTCTCTTCACTTTGTCTAGCCTCTATAGTAGAAAAGGTCATAAGAGGATTTTGTTTATTATTTAGATCATAACCTGTAACTACAACATCACCGATTAAATCCTTGAGGGTATAATCCTTACAATGTTCTTTCAATAAATTTACTAATGGTTCAGGAGAAAATTTATGGCTGAATAAGCCATTAAAACTCCACAATTTTCTCAAAGTTAACCCTGCCGGAAAAATATCATGTGCCATTTCTTCAAACAGTTTTTGAGCTTGCTCTGCACTGAATAAAGGTTTCCCGGGATTATTAGGATCCGGTAAATTAAGCAAAATAGGAATAAGTCCTCCAACACTGGTCCCTCCAGTAAAATCGAATATCTCACAAGTAGGCTTACCGGTTATTTGCTCCATTATTTTTAATTTTTCTAAATGGATATTCCCTTTTACTCCACCGCCTTCAAATAGTGCTAAGCTAACATTATTATTGTTTGTATGTACCATAACCACCTCTTAATAAATACTTAAAGAGGGCAAAGTACAATAAAAATGAACTTCTGTCAATAAGCTTATCTGTATAACCTGAACAAAATTTAACTGCTTTAATTCTTAAAGTAAACAATATAGAAGAATGCAATTTAAAGCTTACAAAAACTAAACTGCTTAAAAAAAGGATTTTTCTCAAGATTTAAAGGATTTAATTGAAATAACCTACTTGGAATTTACTAAAAACTTAAAAAATATTGAAGGGTTTTTAGCTCAAAAACAAGCATCTCTCAAGAAAGAAATAAAAAAATTCTACCTGAAATACAAATTTTATGTGCTAAAATAAAAGAATGGTATGATATTGATGCACCTGAATATGCTAAGAATGTATTACAATTTAATAAAACTATTTCTCCTACCTCGTCTCAAAAGAGATTAAAACTTTCCTTTTCTAAAAGAAAAGATAGATAATAACCAAACTTTGGATACAACTGATATAGACAATAGTATGAAAGAATATTTTAAACTAATTGGAGAACATACTAATACTATATATGATTAAAAACAGATATTATGGTCTTTTTGAGGTCCTAGCACTTGGTAGCTAAGAGTAAATGCATCAGTATTTAAAAATACATAGGTAGCATTATATTGATCTTTACCACATCGATGGCTGCCTGTAGCTTGTATACTCAAATGATTTGAAGCATTGTTTCTGCAAAACTTCGGAGGATGCGTATGCTCACTTATTAAGTATAGACTGTGCGTACTCGCTCCTCGTTTTACATTCCAATTCTCCAAATCATTTGAGTATACCCTGTCTGCATCAATAAATTTTAATTGATAAAATAAGCTCTTTTCAGGAGCAATAAAATATTTTGTAATATTACTATTCTTAAAAATATATCTATATTCTTGATTAGCGTGGATTTGATAATCGTAGTCGTGATAGTAAATTTGTAATTCCTCTTTATAGATTAATTTATTTAAACTTTTAAGTAAGAAATATACTCCCTTCCTCACCATAACCATAGTTATCTATAATTCTGTTAATTCGGTATTTTCCGGAGAATCTTGAAAAATTTTCTTTTACTGAATCATTTTTTGAGAGCATTTGATATATATCTATGTCATTCCTGCGAGGTTTTGGCTTTATTGTATGGCTGTTTATGTTATTCCCACGAAAGCGGGAATTCAGTAATTTAAAGGTTATACACAATAAGTTTGTACAATTAAAAGCTCGATTTATTTTGCTTTACCCGGGATTCCCACTTTCGCGGGGATGACATCGAGTCGGTTTTTCGGACCATACAATAAAGTCAGCTTGACCACGGTATGACATTTTAGTTCTGCAATATTTTCATTAGCAAATTAATCTCTTCGCGCAATTCTATATCGTTTTCCAGTAATTCTTCTACTTTCTTAATAGCATGCATAACCGTTGTGTGGTCTTTTTTCCCAAATTTTTTACCGATATCTGCAAGACTTTTCGGTGTTAATGCTTTACTAAGATACATAGCTATTTGACGCGGTCTTGCAACTTCTCGTAATCTTCGTGATGAAGACATATCGGATAACTTAATATTATAACGGCTAGCTACCTTTTTTTGAATATCTTCAACGGTAATTATTCTTTCATTAGAACGCAGTAAATCCCGCAAAATATTTTGTGTGTTTTCGAGTGTAATTTCTTTTAAAGTAAAATTAGAATGAGCAATTACCTTATTTAAAGCTCCTTCAAGTTCTCTAACGTTTGAAACGATTTTAGATGCTAAAAAATTAATTACGTCTTTTGGTATTTTAACGTTCATCTGCTCAATCTTAGATTCTAGAATACCGAGTCGTAGCTCATAAGTAGTACTATGAACATCGGCAACTAAGCCCCATCCAAGACGAGATTTTATCCGATCTTCAATATTATCTAAATCTGAAGGTGATCTATCACAAGAAATAACCATTTGACGGTTATTATCAATCAATGTATTAAAAGTATGGAAAAATTCTTCTTGCGTACTATCTTTACCGCAAATAAATTGGATATCATCAATCATTAACACGTCAACCGAACGAAATTTCTCTTTAAACGAGATTACTTCTTTGTTACGCAGAGCTTTAACAAACTGATACATAAATTTTTCTGCTGACATGTATATCACTTTGCGGCTTGGGTTATTCTGCTTGATGTACCAACCGATTGCATGCATTAAATGAGTTTTACCAAGCCCTACACCGCCATATAGAAAAAGCGGATTAGACTCAGAAACCGCACCTGATGATTCCGCAACCGCTCTTGCTGCTGCATAAGCTAGCTCATTTGGGGCTCCAACCACAAAATTATCGAAAGTAAAACGTACGTCAAGGGTTGAAAAGATATTTTCCGAATTAAGCTCACTGCTGCCGATATCGGCAAAAGTCTTAGTAGGTAATTCTGTAACTGTTTGGTTTGTTCCAGGTAACTCTTTAGTAATTATTTCAATTGACTTAATGGTATTATTATAATGTTGAAATAGTTGCAATATGACCATAGAGTACTTGGATTTTATCCAATCTCTAACAAAGTTAGTAGGGGCACAAAGAATAACGGTATTTAATGAAAACTCTATAAAATTGACTTTACTAAACCAACTATTATATAGAGTTTCACCGTAATGATTGTAAAGATCTTGAGCCACGTGACTCCAAACATTTACATAATTATTACCTTGATCCGTTAAAATTATTTGATTAGTACTCAC